>JADZDM010000022.1 GCA_020851035.1 Gemmatimonadaceae bacterium
GACCCGCTCCCTCCGTCAGCTGCGACCGCCGATCACACCTTGCGGCGCTTGGCCACGCCGGCCAGCGCCAGCAGACCGAAGCCCATCAGGCCGACCGTGGCCGGCTCCGGAACCGGCGTGACCGAGACGATGATGTCGTTGTAGTCGCGGTCCGCGATCTCGCGGGGCTCGAGCTTCTCGAAGCCGCGGCCGCCGTTGATGTTGTCTTCCATCCCGACGAAGTACGAGGCGCCCACTCCAGCTGCGTTGATCAGTGTACCGTACAGGTCGGTGGACAGGCCGCCCAGGACACCCGTACCCGGGCCGTCCGTGAACACCACCATCTGCTGGTAGGTCGTGGTGGCATTGGCGCCGATCGCGCCGGTGCCGGTCCGCATCGCCGACGAGTACGTCGTGCCGGCACCCATGGTCGGGAGCGCCTGCGCGATCCAGACCGCGAAGTTGTCGGCCACGCTCACCGTGCCGCTCAGCGCAGCGCCGCTCATCACCACGCCGCCGTCGGTGATGATGCCCCAGGCGGTGGTCGTCGAGCCGGCCACGCGACCCAGCAGGCTGATGTTGTACATGCCGGCCGAGAAGCGGAACGCGCCGGGGTTCGCGCCGCCCAGTCCGCCGAGGAACTGGTTCGACGTGGTCAGCGGCGGCGAGGCGAGCGGGAGGTACACCGGCGCCTGGTTGTTGCACGACGTCGGCGACAGCGCCGGCGTGTTCGTCAGGATCGCACCGGCGTTGCAGACGGCGCCGCCGGCGTTGTCGTCGGAGAAGTTGTTCCAGTACGCGCCGGTGCCGGTGTTGTCCGGCGTGCCGATCGTCTGCCAGCTGGCCTGAGCGCCAAGCGGGGCAACGGCAAGAACTGCCGCGAGGGAGAGAAGGCTGGAGGACTTACGCATGATCGATATTCCTGGAGCGTGGGGAGAGTTGGGTCTTCGCGTTGGCGATGCCACTTCCAGAAGCACGACCAATGCCGGACTCTGCCATTCTGATCCAGCACACGTAACTTTTCCATAAGTTCATGCACGGCAACGCTTTACTGAACACTCGACGGATTTGTTACCTCCGCGCGATCGCGAAATCCGCGCATTTGGCAGACTCGACAACAACACTCTGTCGAGTCGACGCAACAGCCAGCCGCCGGGATATGCCGCGCTGAATTGTGTGGCAGCACGACAACGCCCCGGAGGAGTGGCTCCCCCGGGGCGTCGCCCTCTCCCGTCACGGCCGAGCCGTCCCGTGACGCCCGCTCAGGCCCGGATCGGCGCCAGCCAGCGGGCCATCTCACCCTCGACCATCCCCTTCCGGCGCGCAAGGTCGGCCACCTGGTCCTCGCCGATCATGCCGGTCCCGAAGTAGCGCGCCTCCGGCCGCCAGAAGTACCAGCCGGACACGCTCGCCGTCGGGAGCATCGCGCAGCTCTCGGTGAGGGTGATGCCCGCCAGCGCCGGCACGTCGAGCAGGCGGAAGAGGGTGCGCTTCTCGGTGTGGTCCGGACAGGCCGGGTAGCCCGGCGCGGGCCGGATGCCCTGGTAGGCCTCGTGGATCAGCGCCGAATTGTCCAGCGCCTCGGCCGGCGCATAGCCCCAGTGTTCGCGCCGCACAGTCTCGTGCAGCCGTTCCGCGAGGGCCTCGGCGAGGCGGTCCGCCAGCGCCTTGAGCAGGATGGCGTTGTAGTCATCGTGCGCCGCCTCGAATGCGGCCACCCGCTCGTCGATCCCGTGGCCGGTGGTGACGGCGAAGGCCCCCACCCAGTCGGCCACGCCGCTCTCGAGCGGTGCGACGTAGTCGGCCAGCGCCAGGTTCGGCCGGCCGTCCCCCTTCGCCATCTGCTGCCGGATGGTGTGGATGGTCGCGAGCCGCTCGCCACCACGGTCGCCGCCGGCGGGCCAGAGTGCGATGTCGTCGCCCACCGCGTTGGCGGGGAACAGGCCGACCACCGCCTTGGCCGTGAGCCAGCGCTCCGAGACGATGGACGACAGCATCGCCTGCGCGTCCTTCCAGAGCGCGCGCGCCGTCTCGCCGACGACGGCATCCTGCAGGATGTCCGGATAGTGACCGGCCAGCTCCCAGGTCTGGAAGAACGGCGTCCAGTCGATGCGCGGGACGAGGTCGTCCAGCGGCCAGGCGTCGAACACCGTCACACCGGGGCGCGTCGGCACCGGCACCGGGGTGGCAGCCCAGTCCACGGCCAGGCGGTTGGCGCGCGCGTCGGCAATCGGCACCAGGCGCGTGGCCTTGCCGGACCCCGCCCGGTGCGTGCGGATCGCATCGTACTCCGCGCGCACGCCGGCCACGTACTCGTCGCGCCCGTCATCGCTGAGCAGTGCGCTGGCAACGCCGACGGCACGGCTTGCATCCTGCACGTGCACCACCGGGCCGGCGTACTGCGGCTCGATCTTCACCGCGGTGTGCGCGCGGCTCGTCGTCGCCCCGCCGATCAGCAGCGGCACGGTGAAGCCCTCGCGCTGCATCTCCGAGGCGAGGAACGCCATCTCCTCGAGCGAGGGTGTGATCAGGCCGCTGAGCCCGATGATGTCGACGTTCTCGGCACGTGCCGTCTCGAGAATCTTCGCGGCCGGTACCATCACGCCGAGGTCGATCACGTCGTAGTTGTTGCACTGGAGCACCACGCCGACGATGTTCTTGCCGATGTCGTGCACGTCACCCTTGACGGTTGCGAGCAGGATCTTCCCCTTGTTCTTCTGCTCCTCCACCGGGCGCAGCAGCTTCTCGGCCTCGATGTACGGGATCAGGTGTGCCACGGCGCGCTTCATGACACGAGCGCTCTTGACGACCTGCGGCAGGAACATCTTGCCGGCGCCGAAGAGGTCACCGACGACGTTCATGCCGTCCATCAGCGGCCCCTCGATCACGTGGATCGGGCGCTCGACGGTGAGGCGAGCCTCCTCGGTGTCCTCGACGATGAAGTCGGCGATGCCGTGCACGAGTGCATGCGCGAGGCGCTCCCCCACCGGCAGTGCGCGCCACGCCAGCGAGTCGTTCGCCGCTGCCGCCGTGCCCTTCACGTCACCGGCCACCTCGAGCAGGCGCTCGGTGGCGTCCGGGCGGCGGTTCAGCACCAGGTCCTCGACACGCTCCAGCAGGGCCGGCGGGATGTCGGAGTAGAGCGTGAGCGCCCCGGCGTTCACGATGCCCATGTCCATGCCGGCCTTCACGGCGTGGTACAGGAACACCGCGTGGATCGCCTCGCGCAGCGGGTTGTTGCCGCGGAAGGCGAAGCTGACGTTGCTCACGCCGCCGCTCACGCGTGCATGCGGCAGGGTGGCCTTGATCTCGCGGGTGGCCTCGATGAAGTCCACTGCGTAGTTGGCATGTTCCTCGATGCCGGTGCCGATCGCGAAGATGTTCGGGTCGAAGATGATGTCCTCGGCCGGGAACCCGACGCGCTCGGTGAGCAGCGCATAGGCGCGCGCGCAGATGTCGACCTTCCGGCGCCGGGTGTCGGCCTGGCCCTGCTCGTCGAACGCCATCACGATCACGGCGGCGCCGTACTGGCGCACGAGCGTGGCCTGGCGCAGGAACTCGGCCTCGCCCTCCTTGAGGGAGATCGAGTTCACGATCGCCTTGCCCTGCACCTGCTTGAGTCCCGCCTCGATCACGCTCCACTTGGAGCTGTCGATCATCAGCGGCACCCGGCTGATCGACGGTTCACCCGCGACGAGTCGCAGGTACGTGGTCATGGCGGCGACGGCATCCAGCATGCCCTCGTCCATGTTCACGTCGATCACCTGCGCGCCGCTCTCGACCTGCTGGCGCGCCACCTCGAGTGCCGCCTCGTAGTCCCCGGCGAGGATCAGCTTCGAGAACTTCGCCGAGCCGGTGACGTTGGTGCGCTCGCCGACGTTGACGAAGTTGGTGGTGCGGTCGATCACGACCGGCTCGAGGCCGGAGAGGCGGAGCGCCGGCGGGATGGCCGGCACGGCGCGCGGTGCGACGCCGCGGACGGCGGCGGCGATGGCGCGGATGTGGGCGGGCGAGCTGCCGCAGCAGCCGCCGACGACGTTCACCCACCCGGTGCGCGCCCAGTCGCCGATCACGCGCGCCATGTCGTCGGGGCTCTCGTCGTAGCCGCCGAAGGCATTCGGCAGGCCGGCGTTCGGGTGCGCCGAGACGTGGACGCCGGCCACCCGCGACAGCTCCTGCACGTAGGCCCGCAGCTCGCGAGGGCCGAGGGCACAATTGAGGCCGATGCTCATCGGGTTCGCGTGCATGACGCTGAGCCAGAACGCCTCGGTGACCTGGCCGCTGAGCGTCCGGCCGCTGGCATCGGTGATGGTGCCGCTGATCATCACCGGGACGCGCTCGTGCGTGGAGCCGAACACCTGCTCGATGGCGAACAGCGCGGCCTTGGCGTTGAGCGTGTCGAACACCGTCTCGACGATCAGGATGTCGGCACCGCCGTCGAGGAGCCCGCGGGCCGCCTCGGCGTAGGCCACCACCAGCTCGTCGTACGTCACGTTGCGGGCGGCGGGGTCGTTCACCTCGGGTGACAGCGACGCGGTGCGGTTGGTGGGGCCGAGCACGCCCGCGACATACCGCGGCCGCTCCGGGTCGCGCGACTCGAACAGGTCGGCCACCCGCCGTGCGAGGCGGGCCCCCTCCACGTTCAACTCGTACGCCAGCGACTCCATGCCGTAGTCGGCCATGGCGATCGACGTGGAGTTGAAGGTGTTGGTCTCGAGGATGTCACTGCCGGCGTGCAGGTAGGCGGCATGCAGGGCACCGATCAGCGCGGGCCGGGTGATCGCGAGCAGGTCGTTGTTCCCGCGCAGGTCACGCGACCAGTCGGCGAACCGGGTGCCACGATAGGCGGCCTCGTCGAGGCGCTCGCGCTGGATCATGGTGCCCATGGCACCGTCGAGCAGCATGATGCGCGAGGCGAGGATGCCCGGCAGCAGGGCGAGGCGCTCGGCGCGCGTGCGCACCGGCGCGGTGGCGAGCACCTCGTCGAGCGAGAACGGCGGGAGGGGCTCGGTGGCCCACTCCGCCTGCTGGTCGTGGTCGTGGTGGTGCTGGTGTGACGCGTGGTTCATGCGGAGGCCTGTGCGGGCACGCGCGCGGCGCGCAGCCCGAGGATGTGACAGATGGCGTAAGCCAGGTCGGCGCGATTGAGCGTGTAGAAGTGGAACTCGTCCACCCCCTCGTCGGCGAGCTGGGTGCACTGCTCGGCGGCAAGCGTGGCCGCGACCAGCTTGCGGGTGTCCGGATCGTCCTCCAGCCCGTCGAAATGGCGGGCCATCGAGTCCGGCACGGAGGCACCGGCCATGGCCGAGAACCGGCGCGTCTGCGCGAAGTGGGTCACCGGCATGATGCCGGGGACGATCGGGACGGTGATGCCGGCGGCGCGCGCGCGGTCGCGGTAGCGCAGGTAGATGGCGTTGTCGAAGAAGAACTGGGTGATGGCCCGGGTCGCGCCCGCGTCCACCTTGCGCTTCAGGTTGTCGATCTCGGCCTGCATGGAGCCGGCGGTGGGGTGCATCTCCGGATAGGCGCTGACACTGAGCTCGAAGTCGAACGCACGTCGCAGCCCTGCCACGAGGTCGGACGCGTAGGCGAAGCCACCCGGATGCGGCTCGTAGGCGGTGCCGATGCCGGTGGCCGGGTCGCCGCGGAGCGCGACGAGATGGCGCACGCCCGTCTCCCAGTACTCGCGGGCCACCTCGAGGATCTCGTCCTTCGTGGCGGAGACGCAGGTGAGGTGTGCCGCCGGCCGCAGCGTGGTCTCGTGCAGCAGCCGCCGCACGGTCGCATGCGTGCGCTCGCGGGTGGAGCCGCCGGCACCGTAGGTGACCGACACGAAGCTCGGGGCCAGGGGCGCGAGCCGCTCGACGGCGCGCCAGAGCTGCGCCTCCATCTCCTCGTTCTTCGGCGGGAAGAACTCGAAGGACACGCCGAACGGTCGCGAGTCCGGGCGGTTGAGAATCGAAGGGCTCATGTGACGGCAGGGGGGGAGGAAAGGGAACAGTCCCAGATGACGACCGTGAGGGGCGATCCGTCAAGTCGGGTCGCCTCACGGGCCTGCAGGCCGGCGCTGGCCGCGAGGTGCACGACTTCATCGGTCGAGAACCCGAGGCGGCGATGGGCATGGCTCTCGCGGAGCGCCTCCTCGCGGTGCGGCGCGAAGTCCACCAGCAGCAGTCGCCCGCCGGGTCGCAGCACGCGCGCGACCTCGCGGAGCACGGCGGCAGGATCATCGGCGTAGTGCAGCACGAGGTGGAGCACCACCAGGTCGATGCTCGACGCCGCGACGGCCAGGTGGTACATGTCGCCGTGTCGGAGCTGGACATGGCGGGCATCGAGGCCGGCCATCGCCGCACGCGCCACGGCGAGCATGCCGTGCGAACGGTCGATGCCGAGCGCCCGGGTGGCGTGTGGCGCGAGGAGTCCGAGGATCCGCCCGGTGCCGGTGCCGATGTCGAGCAGGTCGCCCACCGGTCCGCGGCCCGCGAGGTCGAGCAGTGCCCGCTCGACCTGGTCCTCGGGGACGTGCAGGGAGCGGATGTCGTTCCACTCGTGGGCGTGCGCCTCGAAGTAGCTGTCGGCCGCGGCCTGCCTTGCGCGCTGGACGGCGGCGAGGCGCTCACGATCGCCGGCGAGCGCGGGATCATCGTCGCCGAGCAATTCCACGAACGCCCGCGCGATCCGGTGCTCCGCGAGGCGATAGAAGACCCAGCTCCCCTCGGGCACGCGGTGCAGCAGGCCCGCGTCGCCGAGCACGCGGAGATGGCGTGAGACGCGCGGCTGGCTCTGGCCGAGCACCTGGGTGAGTTCGGTAACGGTCAGTTCGCCCCGGGCCAGGATGGCGAGGACCCGGAGCCTGGTGGGTTCCGCTGCCGCGCGGAACGCCTCGAGCAACGCGCGGTATCCCGCCGGCGTGGTCGCAGGGTCGAGGGCATCGAGGAGGAGCGGTGCGGCGGTCATGGCCTAAGGATATAAAGCTATCCTTATATGGCAACTGGCAAGCGACTCCTCGGCAAACGACTCTGAGTCATTGGTCCCGCTCAGTGGGACACTCGCTGCCGTTTGGCAAATGACTCTGAGTCCTATGTCCCGCCCAGTGGGACACTCGCCGCCGGATATCTTCCGGCTCGCCAGATGGGGTTTTCGGCCGCCGCCCGTGCGATCTTTGTCCCGCGGCCGCCGGATGACCTGCCGTCGCTGCCGCTCGCCTCCGGTGCCGATCCGAACCCCGTCGCGGTCGTTCCGCCCTTCCGAATCTCCCCCATGCCCACCTCCAGCAGCCCCGCGCCGCGCCCGGCGCTGACCCAGCTCTCCGATGACGAAGCCATGTTCCGCGATGCAGTGGCGGCGTTTGCGCGCGAGGACGTCCTGCCGCGGGTCCGTGAGATGGAGGCTGCCGGCCGCATCCATCCCGACGTGATCGCGAGATACTTCGAGCTCGGCCTCATGGGCATCGAGCTCCCCGAGGCGGCGGGGGGGGCCGGCGGCTCGGCGATGATGATCGCCATTGCCGTGGAGGAGATCAGCAAGGTGGATCCGGCCGCTGCGATCATGGTCGACGTGCAGAACACGCTGGTGAATTACCCGATCCATGCCTACGGCACCGAGGACCAGCACCGCCGGTACCTGACCCGGCTGACCAGCGACACGATCGGCGCCTATGCACTCTCGGAGCCGGACTCCGGGTCGGATGCCTTCGCGCTGCGGTGCAGGGCGGAGCGCACGGTCGGCGGGTGGCGGCTCACGGGCCGCAAGCTGTGGATCACGAACGGCGCGGAGGCGGAGATCTTCGTGGTGTTCGCGAACACCGACTTCGCGAAAGGCCACCGGGGCATCGCGGCCTTCATCGTGGAGAAGGGGTTCGCCGGCTTCTCCATCGGCAAGAAGGAGGACAAGCTGGGGATCCGGGCGAGCAGCACGTGCGAGTTGATCCTCGACGGCGTCGACGTGCCGGATGCGAACGTGCTCGGTCCGGTGGGCCAGGGATACAAGATCGCGATCGACACCCTTAACGGGGGCCGGATCGGCATCGGGGCGCAGATGATCGGCGTCGCCGCCGGCGCGTTGCAGGCCGCGTGTGAATACCTGCGCGAGCGGAAGCAGTTCGGCAAGCCGCTGAGCGAGATGCAGGGGATCCAGTTCCAGGTGGCGCAGGCGGCCACGGAGCTGGAAGCCGCGCGCCTGATGGTCTACAACGCGGCCCGGCTCAAGGATGCGGGCCAGGACATCCAGCGTGAGGGCGCGATGGCGAAGCTCTTCTCGAGCCAGGTGGCCGAGCGGGTGACGAGTGTCTCGCTGGAACTGTTCGGTGGCTACGGGTACGTGAAGGACTACCCGGTGGAGAAGTTCTACCGCGACGCCAAGATCGGGGCGATCTACGAGGGGACGTCGAACATGCAGTTGCAGACGATCGGGCGCATGGTGCTGCGGTGAGCAGTCCGCGCGCGTGGCTGTTGCGGTGCGGGCTCTCGCTCGGCAGCCTCGTCGTCCCGTCCCTTCTGTCGGCGCAATCGACGGGGCGCGTGCCACCCGGCGCCGACCGGGGTGGGCAACGGATTTGTGACATGCGCTACAAGCTGCTGCGGCTGACGGTCGTGGACCGCGCCGGCGCCCCGGTGCCCGGGGTCACACTCACGATCGCCGGATTCCCGGCCACGTCGGAGGGTCCACCACGGATGGTCACCTCCGAGGCCGGCGTCGTGACGCTGGCGGAGGACAACGACCTGCAGCGCCTGCCGGCTGCCGGCGCCGAATACACCGTCACGCTGCGGAAGGGGCGAAAGGTGCGACACGTGAAGGTCCGACTGGGTCCGGATGCCGCAGGATGTCATATCGCGCTGCTCGCCGGACCGACCGCGGTCACTTTTTGAGCGCAGGCCGCCGCGGCACCTTCGTCGTGTCGCGGGCGCCGGCGCTGTCCGGCTGCTTCCCGCTGTCTGCGGCATTGCGCGCCGAATCAGCCGACTGACGCACCCGGCGCCCGATCTCGAGCGCCCGATCGAGCCCAGCGGGCGAGATCGAGGCATCGGGATAGCGCGAGCGCAGGAGCTGGCGGAGCGACAGCGAGATCGGCACCGTGGCCGCCGTGCCGCGGACCATGCCCGCATGCTGTGCCTGCACGCGGGCAGCGAAGATCGCACGCCGCGCGCCCACATCCAGCGCCCAGACGCTGTCGGGGATGGTGCGGCCGGCGAGCCCCAGGGTGCCGACAGCACTCTCGATCTGCGTGCGCAACTCGCCGCTGAACGCCGTCATTTCCGCAGGGGTGAGCCTGATGCGTGCACTGTCGGCCTGCCGCAGGAACAGCTCGTTGCGGATGATGCGGCGGAGCACCTGCGGCAGCAGGGTATCGGACGCGTTCGCGAGCCGCCCCGGCATGCCCTCGGCCGGCGGATAGGCGCGCAACCACCGCACGAGTGTCGCCGCCGTGAAGCTCTCACCCCGCGCGACGGTGGCGAGTGGGGTGGCGCTGTCGGCGTAGATGCCGGGATCGCGGACGACCGCACGCGTCAATGGCGCGACGTCGGGCACCAGTGTCACGCCGTGCGCCGTCTCCAGTGCGGCGAAGTACGTGCTCTCGGCGCGCAGCCGCGCGAGCTGCCGTGCCACCGGCACCACGCGTGACTGCGCCTCGGCCCATGTCGGCCGATACACGAGATGGACACCGAAGCTCGTCACGATCACACCGGAGATGCCCCCCGGCTTGGTGGCCAGCACGCCGGCCTCGAACTCGGGGACCATGATGTCGCGACCCGCAGGCCAGGCCGGCAGACGGCCGCCCTGCCGGCGACTGGCCGAATCGGCACTGATCCGCGACGCGACGCGCGCGAAGTTCGCCGGCGTGAGCGTGCTGCGGAGCGAGTCCACCGCGGCGCGGATCTTCGCGCGCTGGAGCGGGAGGGCCACCTGGGGCACGTCGAGCAGGATCTGGCTCGCGGCGAGGACCTGGCCGCTGTCATAGAGTGCCTTCGGCGAACTGGTATCCGCCGGCCAGCCCAGGCTCACGACCTGGTACCACTGCCGCGCACGCGCGTTGGCCACCGGCCCCCAGAGCGCGGCCTCCACGAGCGTGGGGTCGTCGATCGTATCGCGGCCAGCCGCGGCGCGTGCGAGCAGCTGGTAGTCAACCCAGAGCTCGGCGGCGCTGCGCACGTCCTCGGTGCGAAGCGTGAGCCGCGACTGCCCGAACAGCGTGCCAAGGTCGGTGGCCGACAGCGACTGTCCACCGGCAACGGCGGCGACATCGGTCGTGCCGGTGGCGGGGTCACCGCCGGAACAGGCGGCAGCGGCGAGGCAGAGGGCGACGAGTCGGAAGCGGGTCGGGTGTCTGGGCATGCGGTGTTGCTGTGTGGACGGAGAACCTACATCGCGCGCGGACCACCCGGCATGCACCGGCGCGGAGCGGCGGGGGTGGCAGGAACGGCGGAGGGGCGCGACCGATGCTCCGGTCGCGCCCCTCCCAACCACACCCGCCAGAGCCTGAAATCAGGCCGAGCGGCGGCGGCGTGCCACGAGTCCGAGGACGGCCAGGCCGGCGCCCATCAGGCCGAACGTCGCCGGCTCCGGGACCATGGTGGCGTCGATGAACTTCGCATGGATGTACACCGGCACGAAGCCATTCAGCTCGCCGAAGGAGCTGTTGAGGCGCGCGTCATAGTCACCGAAGGCCGGGCCGAAGGTCAGGCCGTACGACGTGACCGACGCCAGCTTGCCGCCGATGAACTGCGGACCACCCGAGTCGCCACCGGCAACGCTGACTTCGTCCAGGCCGGTGCCCAGGTCGCAGTACTTCGGGTCGGCGATGCCGAAGCCACCGACGGCGAGGCGGCAGGACTGGTCGTTCACCGCGAAGCCGCTGTCGAAGTCGGAGACGTACGAGTACTCGACTTCGGCCGTGCCGAAGAAGTTCTCGCCGGCCGCATCACGATCGGTGAAGAAACCACCGAAGTCGCTGTCGCCGAAGCGGAAGTCGTACCGGTTCTGGCCCTGGCGGAGGCGACCCGTGCCGAGGTTGGCACCGACGGTGCCGCCGGCGTTGGAGCGACCGCCGTAGCCGGCGACGTTGAACACGCCACCCTCGATGTCAGACGCCGTGTACAGGTCGTACGCGGTGGCAGACGCCGGTGCCTCGGAATCCATCTGCAGCACGGCGATGTCATTCTGGTCGATGACTTCGCCCGTGTAGGCCCGGTTCACGTTGTAGACGGTGACCGTGCGGGAGGCGGTACGATCCGTGTCGAAGGCGTACGGCACACCATCGGCGTTGGCGTTCGGGAAGTACACCGTGGTGCGCAGGGGACGCGGCGAGTCCGGGCCGCTGGAGACGCAGTGCGCCGCCGTCAGGATGGACTTGCGGTCAGGGAGCAGGCTGCCGCTGCAGATGAAAGCCCCACCGGGGTACTCCATGATCAGCGTGACGACGCCGCTGTAGGCCGGCTGCGCGGCGATGTAGCGCGGGTCACCGCCGGAGGCGATCGTCCCCGTCGAGTTCACGCCGACGATGTAGCTCTCGGCATGCCAGGTGGTGCCGTCACCCATCACTCCCGAAGCCGTCCGCTGTGCATCCGCAGTGGTGCTCAGCGCACCAAGTGCTGCGGCAACTGCAAATGCTGCCCGTGCTGTTCTCATTCTGTAGCCTCTCCAGGTGGTGATGTTGCTGCCCTTCGGCGGCAGTACGACACGGCCATGTCCGCATGCGCACCCAACATCTGCATAGCAAGCCGGGCAATTCGCATTCCGCCATGACGGTACGTGAGTCAGCGACGGCACTATGCGTGCTCGACCTGCCGGTGCCCAATGACAGGGGCGTGCCGAGACAACTGTAATCCTTTCGCTGACAGTGTGTTAGCGGCATTCTTCGGTCAATCGAACCGGGCCGGGCGGTCGCGGGTGTCACACGGAAATTTCTACCGGCTGCGGGTGAGGTGACGTGGGTGTCGTTGGGTCCGTACAACACATCTGCTGCAGCGGACTCGTCCATTCCCTCCCCCGCGCGGGATCCGCTACACTGCCGAGCTCGCCGCTGGTGTCGCCTGCTACCGTTCTGATCGACACGCACCTTCGCCCACCCCGGACCGAACGCCGTGACCATCCCTGCCCTGCCGCCGCTGCCGCCGCGATCCGCCACCGAGATCATCGATGGCGCGGTCCAGCTCATCCGGCCGCAATACGCCTACTTCCTGCGCATCGCAGCCATCGGCGCGATCCCGGCGCTGGTGCAGGCGGTGATCACGCTGGTCGTCTTCCCGACGGCCAGCGCCGATCCGGCGGAGCTGATGCGCCAGCAGGTGAAGCTGCTGCCACTCACGCTGCTCTCGCTGACGTTCGCCTCGGCGCAGTCTGGCGCGATGATCAGCGGCGCGCTCGCGGTGCTGCGCGGGGAGGACCAGCCCACGGCGTGGGCCGTCTTCGTGGCGGCCTTCCGGCGCATCTTCGCACTGCTCGGTGCATACCTGCTGCTGATGGTCGCGTTCGTCGTCGCCCTGGTCCCCGTCTTCATCGTCGTCGGCATCCTCGCCGCCGCCACCGGCATGCTTGGCGCGGGCCTCTTCTCGGGCACCGCCGGCGTCGTGATCGGTGCGGTGCTCGCGGTGCTGCTCCTGCTCGCGATGGTGTTCGTCACCGTCACCTTCTTCGCGCGCTGGTCGGTGATGATCGCGCTGGTGATGGCGGAGGGGCTCGGCCCCGTCGAGGCGTTCCGGCGCGCACACGCGCTCTCCAGCGGCAACTACCTGCTGCTGGCGAAGACCTACGGCCTGCTGTTCCTGATTGTCGGTGTCATGTACCTCGTGCTCGTGAGCCTCGCGCTGGCCTTCCGTGACCAGCAGCAGCTGCTGCAGGCGCTTTTCAGCGTGGTGATGATCCCGATCGTGCCGATCATCGGCAGCGTGATGCTGCTGACCTACGCCGACCTGCGCATCCGGCGCGAGGGCGCGGACCTGGACGCGGCACTCGATGCGCTGCCGCGCCCCGACCTGCCGCTGGCCTGAACCCGACCGTGCCCATGTTCCTGCTGGCGCTGCTGCAGGCCCCGGTCGCACCGGCGGCGGTGCGCGACACGATCGCGCGCATCGTGCAGGAGCGCGGCTACCAGCGCAGCCTCACGTCCACGCTCTTCTCGCGGCTCTGGAGCTGGTTCTGGGACCTGGTCGGCCGGCTGTTTCGCGAGGCCACGGCGAGCCGGGGCACCTACATCATCGCCCTCAGCCTGCTTGCGCTGCTGGTCGCGGCCGCGGTGGCGCGGGCCGTGATCACCGCGCGGGCCCGCCGGCTCGCGGCGGGGCGGGATTCGCCGCCGGCAACGGCGGGGGAGATCCTCGCCCAGGCGCGCGCGCTCGCCGTGCAGGGGGCGTTCGCCGAGGCCGCACACCGCCTCCATGCGGC
The DNA here is from genome assembly GCA_020851035.1 of Gemmatimonadaceae bacterium. Classification (NCBI taxonomy): domain Bacteria; kingdom Pseudomonadati; phylum Gemmatimonadota; class Gemmatimonadia; order Gemmatimonadales; family Gemmatimonadaceae; species Gemmatimonadaceae bacterium. Next base: position 13,360 of record JADZDM010000022.1, read on the forward strand.
CGTCGTGACCCAGCTCGCCGACGGGCGCCATGTGCGCCTGCATCCCTCGAAGACGGTGGGGGACTACTGGCGTGAGCTGCGCGCCGGCGGTGACCCGCTCGCCGCCGCCTACCTGGCGTACTCGCGCACCTACGAGATCGTCGTCTACGGCGACGGGCGCTGCGACGCCGCACGCTATGCGCGCCTGGAGCAGCTGGCCGAGCCCATGCTGCCCCTCGTGGCCGCCCCGCGCAGCACGGTGCGCGCGGCGTGACGGGCCCCCTCGCCGGCGCCGGGCGGGACACCGCGCACACGCAGCGTGCCAGCCGGCGGGCCACGCTGCTCACACTGGGTGTCCTGGCCGTGCTGGTCGCGCTGGTGGTGCTGCTCACGCCAATGTCAGATGATGGCGACGACACGCGCCTGACCACGCTGAAGTACGGCCCGGGCAACGCACGACTGGCGGCCGACCTGCTGCGGCGGCTGGGCTGGCGCACGCGCGTGTCGACTGCCCCGCTCCGCGGTCCGCTCGACACGACCGTGATCTATGCGGTGTTCGATGGCCCGACACCGATGCGCGGACCGGAACGGGCGGCGGTGCTGGCAGCGGTGCGGCGCGGCGCCGGACTGCTGGTGTCGAAGTCCGAGGGGGAATCGTTCGCACTGCTCGACTCCCTCGGCCTCCGCACGCAGGCCGCGGGACTGGCGGAGGTGCATCCGCTGGGAAGCTGCCCGGTCGAGACCGATCCGCTGGCGGTGCTCCGCGTGCGCACGCGCATGATGACGTTCGACACCAGCCGCACGGTGCGTCGCGGCACGCGCACAGTGGTGCCGTATCCGTCGAACGCCACGCCACTGCTGTCGAGCGCCGTGGTGCATCGCGGTCCGTTCGATGCCGGCGATGAGACGGATGACGGCGCATCCGCGACGTCGGACGACCCGACGACGTCGGGCGCGGATCCGCGACCCGCCGCGCCGCGCTCCCCGATGCGGGAGCCGGCGCCCGACACGACGCTGCTGCCGACCGTGCTCGCGTTTCCCCTGGGCGCGGGGCGCGTGGTGGCGCTCGCCGATCCCGACGTGTTGCGCACCGATCAGGTGCGGAACTGCGCCAGCGGCGATGCCCTGGCCGTGGTGCGCGCCGCCGAGTACCTGTCTGCCGACCGCCGGCGGGAGATCGTGTTCGTGGAGTACTACCAGTCCGAGAGCGGCGACGGGCCGGGCGTGGTGATGGGCGAATGGCTGCGCGGTGCTGCGGCCGGCCGGATGACGCTGACCCTGCTCGGTGCCTGCCTCGTGCTGCTGCTGGCCCGTGGCCGACGCACACTCGCCCCCGTCTACCGCGTGCGCGAGGAGCGACGCTCGGCACTCGAGCACGTGGATGCCCTCGCCACGGCCTGGCGGACGGTGCGCGGCACGCGGACGGTGGCGCGCATGCTGGCGCGCGGGATCCGTCGCCGGCACGCCGCCGGCCGGTGGCGAATGCTCGACGACGCACAGTTCCTGTCCGCACTCGCTGAACGGCATCCATCGATCGCGGGCCAGACGGCGCAGCTCACCGCCGCCCTCGCCGTGCCACCGTCCCCCGCCGACCTGCCCGCGCTGCGCCGGGCGGCAGCGCAGATTGATGCCGAGTGTCTCGCGCCGTGACCTGCGACACGCGTGCCCCCCGCCCCCGCCCCTCCGCCTGAACCATGACCACGCCCGAGATGCCGTCTCCGTCCGCCGACGCCGTCGCCGCACTGCGCACCGCCATCCGGCGCCGCATCGTGGGGCAGGACGTCGCCATCGACGAACTCCTCGCGGCCCTGCTCGCGCGCGGGCATGTGCTGCTGGAAGGGGTGCCGGGCGTGGCCAAGACGCTGCTGGTGCGCGTGGTGGCGGCTGCGGCCGGCGTGCGCTTCGGCCGCATCCAGTTCACGCCCGACCTGATGCCGGCCGACATCACCGGCACCTCGGTGCTGCGCGGCGCCGATGGCCGGTTCGAATTCCGCCCGGGTCCCCTCTTCACCGACCTGCTGCTGGCGGACGAGATCAACCGGGCGCCGGCGAAGACGCAGGCCGCGCTGCTGGAGGCGATGCAGGAGAAGCAGGTGACGGTGGACGGCACACGGCACGACCTGGGCGCGCGATTCACCGTGGTGGCGACGCAGAACCCGGTGGAGTTCGAGGGCACCTATCCGCTGCCCGAGGCGCAGCTCGACCGGTTCCTGGTGAAGGTGCGTGTCGGCTACCCCGCGGCCGACGACGAACTGGCGATGCTGCAGGCGCACGCGCGCGGCGACGACCCGGAGCGGGCGATGGCCGGCGACGGATTCGCCATCAGCGCCACGGCGTTCGACGCGCTCCGCGACGCCACCGATCGCGTGACGATCGCGCCGGAGGTGGTGGCGTACATCGCCGCCGTGGTCCGGGCCACGCGGGACGATCCGGCGCTGGCCCTTGGGGCATCGCCGCGCGCCGCCGTCGCACTGCTGCGCATCTCGCGCGCGGCGGCCGTGCTGGCAGGGCGCGACTTCGTCACCCCCGATGACGTGAAGGGCCTCGCGCCGGCGGCGCTGCGACACCGCCTGATCCTGAGCCCGGAGCTGGACGTCGAGGGGCGCACCACGGACGACGTGCTGGCGGCCGTGCTGCTGCGCGTGCCTGCGCCGGCCTGACCGGTGCTGCGCCGGCTGTTCGCCTTCCTCACCCGCTTCGTCCCGACGCCGCGGCTGGCGCTCTGGCTGGCGCTGGCGGCGCTCGCGTGGGTGCTGCCGCTGCCGGGCAGCCTTCCGGTCGTCAGCGCGGCGGCAGCGATCGCGCTGGTGCTCGGTGCGGCGCTGTGGGATGCAGTGCAGCTCCCCTCGGCACCGGCCCTGTCCGTGACGCGTGCGGCACCGGCGCACCTGGGGTCGGGTGACGACGACACCGTGACCTACACGCTCTCCTCGGCGTGGCCTCAGGCCGCGCGGGTGCAGCTGGCCGAGCGCGTGCCGGCTGCGCTGGGCGGTGACGGTGTCCGCACGCACGCGCTGGTGGTGCCTGCGCTGGGCGAGGTGACGACGGCCACCGCGATCCGGGGGCTGCGACGCGGTCCCGCGGCGCTGGGACCGATCGCGCTGCGGATACATGGTCCGCTGGGCCTGGTGGATGCCATTCGCGACATCCCGCTGGACGACGTGATCGAGGTGGTGCCGTCGCTGTCACAGGTGACGCGCTTCCGCCTGCTCGCCGTGCAGCGCCGCCTGAGGGACGCCGGCGTGCGGCAGGTGCGGCGCCGCGGCGGCGGGCTGTCGTTCGATGCGCTGCGCGAGTACGTGCCGGGCGACGACCCCCGGCACATCGACTGGAAGGCCACGGGGCGGCGCGGGGCGGCGCAGGTGCGCGAGTACACCGTGGAACAGGGCCAGAGCGTGATCATCGCGCTCGACGCCGGCCGGCTGATGACACAGATGGCCGGCGACCGCTCGCGCTTCGAGTACGCCATCAACGCCTGCCTGGTGCTGGCCGACGTGGCAGTGCAGGGCAAGGACAAGGTCGGCCTGCTGGTCTTCGACGACCAGATCCGCGGCTGGGTGCCGCCGACGGCCGGCACGGCGGCGGTGCGTGCGATCCGGCACACCTTGGCCGGCAGCGAGGCGCGGCCGGTGGAGCCGGACTACGCGCTCGCGTTCCGCACGCTGGCGCAGCGCCAGCGGTCACGCGCGCTGGTGATCTGCCTCAGCGACGTGGTGGACGTGCGCGCGAGCCGCGCGGTGGTGACGCAGACGCGACACGCGGCGCTGCGCCACATCACGGTGTTCCTCGCGCTGCGCAACGATGCACTGGTGGCCGCAGCACAGCCGGCCGCAACGGGGGGAGAGGGCGAGGCGTGGCGCGGGGCCGCGGCCGAATCGCTGCTCGACGCACGCGCCGAGGCGCTGGTGCGGATGCGGCGGACCGGAGTGCAGGTGCTGGACGTGCCGCCGCAGGCGATGAGCGCCGCGCTGGTGAACCGCTACCTCTCGGTCAAGGCGCGCGGGGAGCTGTAGCGGCGGGCGTACCGGCGGGCTCGCGGCCCCCCGAGAGGTACCAGGCCATGCCGATCGCGGTGATCAGCGCCGTCGCGAACTTGGCGCTGTCGGGGAGGCGCGACGGCGAGATGTTCCCCTCGATGATGCCGGCGAGGATCAGGAAGAGCACGACGCAGCTCACCAGGTGGAGCGAGCGCACGCCGTTGGCGGCGAGTGCCTCGCGCCGCGTCCGGTCACCCGGCACGAGGATCGCGGTGGCCAGCAGCAGGCCGGCGCCGCCGGCGAGGCAGATGGCACTGAGCTCCAGCACGCCGTGCGCGGCGACGAAGCCGAAGATCTGGCCGCCGATGCCCCGCGTGATGTAGAGGCCGACGCCGGCGCCGATGGCGGACACACCGTTGCTGACGAGGGCGAAGACGGTGAGCAGCCCCGCCGTGACGCCGCCGGCGAAGGCGATGAGCGCCACCTTGATGTTGTTCGTCATGAGGAACGCGGAGAGCACGGAGCCTTTCTGCTCCTCGCCGTCGGGGAGGTAGTCGGCCCCGGTGTTGCCGCGGCGCTGCCCTTCCTCGGCCCGCGCGATCATTCCCGGCGGGAGCATGCGCTCGGCGAGGGCCGGATTGCGGACGATCGCCACCACCGTGCCGACGGCGGGGACGAAGAGCAGCAGCGCCGCCACCAGCACGTGCCGCCAGCTGCGCCGCACCTCGCGCGGCACGTCGTGCGCGATGTAGCGCAGCAGGCGCTCGATGCCCTGCGACGGGCGGCGGTAGAGGAGGTTGTGTCCGGCCGAGACGAGCCGCGAGAGGGTGAACACCTCGTCGCCGCCGCGGCCGCGATCGGCGGTGCGCAAGCGGGCCAGGTCGGTGGCCACCTCGCGATACGACTCGACGAAGGCGGTGACCTCATCCTCGCCCATGTGGTGCAGCCCGCGGCTGCGGGCCTGCGTGATCGCGGTGGCGAAGGCCTCCCAACGCGGGCGTCCCTCGGCCACCACGGCCCATTCCTCGCGGCGCGTGCCGCCGGTGCTGGGCGCCGGCCCGATGCGCCGGCGTGCCGCCACCTCGCGCTGGTGCAGGATGCGCAGTGCGGCGACGGGATCGGTGCGGACCTCGACGCCGAGCCGCGCCACCAGTGCGGCAGACAGCCGGGCCCGCGAGGGATCGTCGAGCGTGGCTTCGCGGGCCACGAAGCGATCGAGGAGCGCGAACTGCTCGTCGTCGAGCGTCGCGGTCACGGCGGCGCCGTCGTCACCGACCGCCGTGGCCCGCGCGCGCGGGCGGGCGTGACGGAGGAGGCGTTCACGCACCACGATCGTGCCGGCCACGAGGTCGCCCAGGCGCTGGTTCCGCTGGTTGGCGATGATCGTGAGCATGCCGGCGAAGTAGCCGAACGGCAGGAAGTCGACGAAGCGCAGCAGGTTGCGCGCGGCACTCGGGCCAAGGTCGACCCCGCCGCCGCCATTGCGCACGACGCGCAAGCCGAGCAGGCGCTTGCCCGGCGTCTGGCCATCCCAGACCGCCTCGAAGACGACGAAGTAGCCCCAGATGATGCAGAACTGCGCGAGGATCGCGGCGGCACGCAGCCAGTTGTCGGCCAGCGCCGCCACGCCCGGGAAGAGCCGCGCGAGCGAGGCGGCGGCATACCATCCGGAGCCGCTCAGCAGCAGCATCAGGATCAGGTCCACGAGTGCGGCGGCGCCGCGGGTCCCGATGCCGGCCAGGGTGTACGAGACGACGACCTGCTCCGGCGTCTCGACCTCGACGGTGGCATCGAGCGCAGGGCGGGCGCGGGTCACGGCAGCAGGCATGCGCGGATTCTAGCAGGGGCAAAGGCAGGGCGGGGTGCCGACGCCTCGTGTCGACACCCCGCCCGGGCCAGCCCGTCGCGCGAGGCGACGGCGCGCGTGACTAGCGCTTCTTGGCCGCCTTCTTCGTGGCCTTCTTGGCCACCTTCTTGGTGACCTTCTTGGCGGCCTTCTTCGGCTTCGGGGCGGCGGTCTTGCCGTTCACGAAGCCCTTCAGGCTGGCCCCGGCCTTGAACTTCGGGGCCTTGCTGGCGGCGATCTTCACCTTCTCGCCGGTCTGCGGATTGCGGCCGACACGCGCATTGCGCTTGCCGAGGCTGAAGGTGCCGAAGCCGGTGATGCCGATCTTGTCGCCCTTCTTCAGCGACTTGGCAATGACCCCCTCGGTGGCGTCGAACAGCTCCTTGAGGACGCCGTTGGCCTGCTTCTTCGAGAGACCGACGTTGTCGACCAGCGCGGTCACCATCGCTACTCTGCTCATATCCCTTATCTCCTCTGTCGGATGACACGTGATTCCGCGCCAATGGCGCAGGGGGAAGCTGGCAAAGCGTGCAACTTTCTGCAAGCGGGGTAAGGGTTTCTCGTGATTCCGCGCGCGGGCGGCGCTGGACACGGCCGGGCGCCGGCGTCCGGAAACCCTTGCGCCGACTGGGCTGGAGCCGTTTCACGACCTGCAGGTCGGGTGGGCACGACCGGCCCGCCGGCGGGTATCTTCGCCGGTGTGCATCCGGCGATCCCGGACGCATCTCGCTGCTGTCGCGCCCCGACGGGCGCGACGTGACCCATGCCGGAGTCGAAATGAAGAACAGGAACCGTCGCACCTCGCACGCGTCGTCGCTGCTGCTCAGCGCGCTCATGTCGGCCCCGCTGCTCGGGCAGCAGGGGACCACGCCACCGGCCCCGCCCACGATCGAGGTGACCGGCAACGGCGAGGCGAAGGCGACCCCCGACCGGGCGCTGGTGATGGTCGGCGTCCAGACGCGCGGCCGCACCGCCGCCATCGCCGGCCAGGAGAACGCGCGCGTGGCGACGGCGATCCTCGAGGCCGTGCGCGCCGCCGGCATCGCCCGCGAGCAGGTCAGCACGCTGAACTACCACGTGGCGCCGTCGTACCGGTACTACCCCGATGGCCGCAAGCCCGAACTCACCGGCTACGATGCCTCGAACACGGTGCGCGTCGAGGTCCGCTCGCTGGACCTCGTCGGCAAGGTGATCGATGCCTCGCTGGCGGCCGGCGCCACGAACATCAACGGCGTCTCGTTCTACGCGTCGCAGCTGGACGCGGTGAAGCGCGACGCGATGGCGCGCGCGACCACCGATGCGCGGCTGACGGCGGAGGTGATCGCCAAGGCGGCGGGGGGCACCCTGGGTCCGCTCCAGTCCGTGACGAGCCAGATGGGTGAAGCGCCGCGGCCGTACCCGATGATGGCGATGGCGGCACGGGCCGCCAGTGATGCCCCCACGCCGATCGAGGCCCCGACCGAGCAGACGGTGCAGGCGACCGTCGTCGCGCGGTTCACGTTCATTCCCGCCGCCCCGCCCCGCTGATGCGCCGCCGTGCTCCCGTCATCGTCCTGGGCGCCCTGCTGCTGGCCGGCCGCTCGCTGCCGGGCCAGGTCCCGGTCGCCGAATACGCCGCGCGGCGCGCCGCACTCGGTGCGATGACGGGGGACGGGGTGACCGTGGTGCTCGGCCGCGGCGAGCCGGCCCACGACTTCGAGACCTTCTCGCAGTCACCCGACCTGCGCTACCTGACCGGCTGGACACAACCGAACGCCGCCCTGGTGCTGGTCCGCACGAACGGCGCGCAGCGTGAGCTGCTCTTCGTGGCACCGCGCAGTGCCGCCGAGGAAGTGTGGACCGGGCCGCGACCGTCGCTCGCCGATGCCGCCCGGATGGCCGGCCTGCCGGTGCGGGACGTGCGCGAGTTCACCGCCACCTGCGATTCCCTGCTGGCGGCAGGCAATGCGATGCGCATCGTGGGCGAGTTCCGCGGCGCGGCGACGGCGGCCGGCGAGTCCGTCACGAACGACCGCGTCTTCCTCGACGCACTCGCGCAGCGGCACCCGGGCGCGCGCGTGTCGCAGGACGAGCGCAGCCTGCTGCTGCTCCGGGCACGGAAGAGCGCGGCGGAGATCGCCCTGCTGCGCTCGGCGATCGCCATCACCGTCCAGGCCCACGAGGACGTGATGCGCATGGTGACACCGGGCTGGAACGAATTCGAGGTGCAGGCGCTGGTGGAGTACACCTTCCGGCGCAACGGCGCCGAGCGCCCGGGGTTCACGAGCATCACGGGATCGGCCGACAACACCACCACCCTGCACTACTGGCAGAACGACCGGCCGATGCGCGACGGCGAGTTGCTGCTGATGGACATCGGCGCGAGCTACGCCGGCTACAGCGCCGACGTCACCCGCACCGTCCCGCTGAGCGGACGGTTCACGGCCCCGCAGCGGGCGATCTACGAGCTCGTCCGCCGTGCGCAGGTGGCGGGTGAGCAGGCGACGAAGATCGGCGCACCGCTGAACGCGCCGAACGAGGCGGCGTCCGAGGTGCTCGCGCGCGGGCTGGTTTCGCTTGGCCTGATGGAGTCCCCGACGGCGACCTACGACTGTGACAGCACCGGCCAGCGCACCTGCCGGCAGCTCGGCCTCTACTACATGCACGGGCTCGGGCACGGTATCGGGCTCGAGGTGCACGACCCCGACATCGCCTACTTCAGCACCTGGAGCGAGGGCAGCGTGATGACCATCGAGCCGGGGATCTACGTTCGCCGGAACCTGGCCGAGGTGCTCCCGGACACGCCACGGAACCGGGCGCTGCTGGCTCGCCTCCAACCCGCGCTGGCGACGTACGCCGGGATCGGCGTGCGGATCGAGGATGACTACCTGCTCACCGCCGCGGGGCTGGAGTGGTTGTCGAAGGCGCCCCGTGAGGTGGCGGAGGTGGAGGCGGCGATGCAGGCACCGCGTGCGAGCGCGCCGCGGCCCCGCGATCCCGCGCTGGTCGAGCGATACCGCCGCGCGCTGCCGTGAACGGGGGCGGGGGCCCGCCGCACCCGGGACGTCGCGCAACGCGGCGTTCACGGGTAGCGTAGCACCACGCGCCGGCCCGGGGCCGGACTGCGTCCACGCCTGCCTCACCCGCCCATGACCGCACCCAGGTTCCTGCTCGCCGTCGTCGCCACCGTCGCGGTGGCCCTGCCCACTGCGGCGCAGGCTCCCGTCCGCGCCACACCGGCGCGCCCCGACCTGATCGTCACCAACGCGCGCATCTACACGGCGGACGACGCCGCCCCGATGGCCGAGGCGATGGCGATCGGCGGCGGGCGGCTGCTGTTCGTGGGCAGCGCCCTGGAGGCGATGGCGCTGAAGGGACCGGCCACCACGGTCGTGGATGCCGCCGGCCGCACGGTCATTCCCGGCATGACCGACGCCCACGCCCACCTCTTCGGGCTCGGGGTGACGCTCCGCCAGGTGGACCTCACCGGCACGCGTTCCTTCGCCGAGGTCATCGCGCGCGTGTCGGCACGCGCCGCCACGCTGCCGAAGGGCACACCCGTGCTCGGCCGCGGCTGGGACCAGAACGACTGGAGCGACACGCGACTCCCCCTGCACGCCGCACTGAGTGCCGCCACGCCGGACCATCCGGTGGTGCTGGAGCGCGTGGACGGACACGCCGTGATCGCGAACGCGGTGGCGATGGCGAAGGCGGGGATCACCGCCGCGAGCCGCGATCCCGAGGGTGGCCGCGTACTCCGGGACGCGCAGGGTGCGCCCACCGGCGTGCTGGTGGACAACGCACAGGAGCTCATCGAACCCGCGACGCGGGGCGCGGATGCCGGCAATCCCCGCGAGATCCTCAGGAATGCCGTGCGCGAGGCGAACCGGTGGGGGCTGACCGGCGTGCACGAGATGGGCGTGTCGCCGGCGGTGGTGGGCACGTACGAGGCGGCGGCGCAGGCGGGCGAGCTCACGCTGCGCGCCTACGTGCTGCTGTCGGGTGACAGCGCCACACTGGCCTGGGCGTGGGCGAAGGGGCCGCGGAGTGCGCTCCACGACAGCCGGCTCTGGGTGCGCAGCATCAAGCTGTACGGCGACGGCGCGCTCGGCTCGCGCGGCGCGGCCCTGCTCGACCCGTATGCCGACGATGCGGCCAACAACGGCCTGCTGGTGATGCAGCCCGACTTCATCCGCGGCGTGAGCGAGCGCGCCCTGCGCACGGGATGGCAGGTGGCCACGCACGCCATCGGCGACCGCGCCAACCGGCTGGCGCTCGACGCCTACTCCGCGGCGCTGAAGGCCGTGCCGACGGCCGACCACCGTTTCCGGATCGAGCACTCGCAGATCATCCACCACGACGACATCGGGCGCTTCGCGACGCTGGGCGTGATCCCGAGCATGCAGGCCAGCCACCAGACGAGTGACATGTACTGGGCCGGCAACCGTCTCGGCACCGAGCGGCTGCGCGGCGCCTATGCCTGGCGCTCGCTGCTGGCCACCGGCGTGATCATCCCGAACGGCAGCGACTTCCCGGTCGAGATGGTCAATCCCCTGATCAGCTTCCATGCCGCCGTCGCCCGGCAGGATGCCGACGACTTCCCGGTCGGGGGGTGGTACCCCGAGCAGCGCATGACGCGCGAGGAGGCGCTGCGCTCGATGACGATCTGGCCCGCCCGGGCGGCGTTCCAGGAGGCGGTGCTCGGCTCGCTGACCGCGGGCAAGCTCGCGGACTTCGTTGTGCTGGACCAGGACATCATGCGCATTCCCGCGGAGCTGATCCTGCGCACCCGGGTGCTGCAGACCTGGGTGGGGGGGAGCAAGGTGTACGAGGCCGCGGCGCGCTGAACGTCACCCCGGGCGGGGCTCACGCGTCCTCTCCGGCACCCGATGGTTCCCACCCGCAACTAGCTTGACGTCATGCTCAACGATTCCTCCATCGCGTTCCTCAAGACGCTGCTCGACACCCCTGGCCCGTCGGGCTTCGAATCCGCGCCGGCGAAGGTCTGGCGCGCCGAGGCGGCGGGGTTCGCCAGCGTCCGCGCGGATGTCATCGGCAACTCGATTGCCGAAGTGGCCGGCAGTGGCGGCCCGACGATCCTGCTCGCCGGCCACATCGACGAGATCGGGGTGATCGTCACCTGGATCGATGACAACGGCTTTGCCTACATCGAGGGGATCGGCGGTTGGGACACGCAGGTCCTGGTGGGTCAGCGCATCCGCTTCCTCGGCCGCGCGGGCGAGGTGTACGGGGTGGTCGGGAAGAAGCCGATCCACCTGATGAAGCCGGAGGAACGCGAGAAGGTCACCAAGTTCGCGGACATGTGGGTGGACATCGGCGCGACGACACGCGACGAGGCCGCCGCCCGCCTCTCGGTGGGTGACTGCGGCGTGCTGGACGCGAAGGTCACCGACATGCCGAACAACCGCATCGTGTCGCGCAGCATCGACGACCGGATCGGGGCGTTCATCGTGCTGGAGGCATTGCGCCGGTACGCGGCGCAGCCGGGGGCGGCGCGGGTGGTGGCGGTGGCGACCTGCCAGGAGGAGATCGGCTACTCCGGTGGTGGCGCGCGCGTGGCCGCGCAGGCCATCGGGCCGCAGATGGCAATCGCGGTGGACGTGACCTTCGCCACCGACCATCCCGGGATCGAGAAGAAGGAGGTGGGTGAGCACAAGCTGGGGGGCGGGCCGGTGCTGACGCGCGGCAGCGTCACCAGCCCGGTGGTGTTCCGACTGATGCGCGACACGGCCGACGCCCTCGGCATTCCCTACTCGCTGCACGCCGCGGGACGGGCGACCAGCACCGACGCCGACGCGATCCAGCTCGCACGGGATGGCGTCGCGACGGGCCTGGTGTCGATCCCGAACCGCTACATGCACTCACCGAACGAGATGGTGAGCCTGGACGACCTGGACCGCGCGGCGACGCTGATCGCCGAGGTCTGCCGCCGGGTGACCCACGAGACGGACTTCACCGACCGGTGACACGCGCCAGCCCGCTGCGCCACGGCGCGGCGGGTCGCGCCATTCCCGCCTGAACCGCATGCCGCTGCACTGCTGGTCGTCGCCGCGCTATGCGATCACGCTGCCTGACGGCCACCGCTTCCCGATGGCGAAGTACGCGCTGCTCCGCGAGGGCGCGCTGGCGCAGGGGCTGGTGTCGGCCCACCGCCTGCACGAACCGGCGCGCGTGGCACACGAGGACCTGCTCCGCGTGCACACCGGCGCCTACGTGGCGGGCGTGGAGCATGGCACCCTCGATCCCGCACACCAGCGCCGCATCGGGTTGCCGTGGAGTGCGGCGTTCGTGGAGCGCGCCTTCCGCGTGGTGCAGGGCACGGCAGAGGCGTGCGCACATGCCGTCCGGCACGGCATCGCGATGAACCTGGCCGGTGGCACGCACCACGCCTTTCCCGACCGCGGCGAGGGATTCTGCGTGTTCAACGACGTGGCCGTGGGCATTCGCCGGCTGCAGGCGCAGGGCGTGATCCGCCGCGCCTGCGTGGTGGACCTGGACGTGCACCAGGGCAACGGCACGAACGCGGTGTTCACCGACGACGCCACGGTGTACACCTTCGACATGCACGGCGCGCGGAACTTCCCGTTCCACAAGGTGCCGGCGTCACGGGACGAGCCGCTGGACGACGGCACGGACGACGCGGCGTACCTCGCGCGCCTGGGCGCGGCGCTCCCGGACGTACTGCGCGAGTCGCGCCCCGACCTGGTGGTGTACCTGGCTGGCGCCGACCCGCACGAGGGCGACCGGCTGGGACGGCTCCGCCTCACGTTCGAGGGGCTCGCCCAGCGCGACGAGCTGGTGCTGCGCACCTGCCGCGAGATCGGCCTGCCAGTCTGCGTCACGATCGCCGGCGGATACGGGCGCGACATCACCGACACCGTGCGCGTGCACCTGCAGACCGTCGCCATCGCGTCCAGGTTCGCTGACTGAACTGCAACTGCGTAAACGCAAAGTCGCAAAGCGGCCTGCGGCCGCCGCAAAGGAACAGGGCGCCCTGCGCGCGACTCGCGACGTCTGCGTGGGCTCGTGTTGAACTGCCGAGGGAACTTCGGTGGCAGTTGCAGTTCCCTCAGCCATCCCGACGCCCCTCGTTGCGCAGAGTCCCGCTCCCGGCGCAGAAGGCCGGCCCCTTTGCGGCGGCCGCAGGCCGCTCTGCGACTTTGCGTTGAGGCAGTTGCAGTTCGGGTAGATTGCAGAATGCCGATCACCATCCCGGAGCCGCGTGAGAGCGGCATGACACGCACCACCGACGTGCCGCTGTACTGGTGCCGCCACGGGCGCGCGGGTGCGACCCCGATGGTCGTGCTGCATGGCGGGCCGGGGGCGAGCCACGACTACCTGCTGCCGCAGTTGCTGATGCTGGCCACGCTGGGCGACGGCTTCGACCTGGTGTTCTACGACCAGCGCGGCGGAGGGCGGTCGAAGACCGACGACCCGACGCCGGTGACGGTGGACACGCACGTGGCAGACTTTGCGGCGGTGTGCGCGGAACTCGGCGTGACGGGAGCACCGGTCGTCGGCTATTCGTGGGGGGCGCTGCTGGCACTGCACGTGCTGGTTGCCGCACGGGAGACGGCTGCGACGCTGCCGCCATGGCACGTGCTGATCTCGCCGGCACCGTTCCTCCCCGCCGATCGCGCCGCGTTCGACGCCGAGTTCCAGCGCCGGCAGCTCTCGCCTGCCGTGGCCGGCCTGCGGACCGCGCTGCAAGCATCGGGACTGCGCGAGGCGGATCCGGAGGCGTACCGGCAGCGGGCGTTCGAGCTGAGCGTGGCAGGCTACTTCGCGCACCCCGAGCGCTCGTCCAACCTGACGCCGTTCCGGGTGCAGGGCCGGGTGCAGCAATCCACCTGGGCGAGTGTGGATGGGGTGGCGCTGCTCCCCGCCCTGGCCGGGATCGGCCTGCCGGCACTGGTGGTGCACGGCACCCGTGACCCGATCCCGCTGTCGAGTGCGCGCGCCACCGCGGCCGCGCTCGGCGCCACCTTCGTCGAACTGGACGACTGCGGTCACGTCCCGTACGTCGAGCAGCCCGCGGCGCTCCGCGCGGCGCTCGAGGGCTTCGTGGCAACCCGGAGCGCCTGAGGCGCGCACGCGGCGGGAAGGAATCGTGAGGGGCCGGCTGTAGATTGCCGGCATGGAAGCCCGCGCCGCTGCCCACGTGCTCGCCGAGATCGCGACCCTGCGCCAGCTCCGCGGCGAGGCGGCGGAGGGCGCCGCACGGTTCGACGCCGCCTCGCGCCTGCTGGGAACGCACCCGACGCGTGCGCTGGCCGACGTGATCGCGGAGGGCGACTTCCCGCCGGACGTGCTCGACGTGCTCCGGGAGCTGGCCGCCGACGGCGATTCATCCCTGCTGGACGACCTGCGCGAAGACACGCCGGAAGGGCTGCAGGAGATGCTCCGCGTGCCGGGCCTGGGCCCGACGACGATCCAGCGCGTGCATGCCGCGCTGAGCATCGAGACGCTGCAGGAACTGGAAGACGCGGTGCGCGATGGTCGGCTCGGCGCCCTGCCGCGCTTCGGGCCGCGGCTCGTGGAACGGGTGCGGAACGGCATCGCTCAGTTGCGCGCGACCGGCGCCCCCGTGCTGCTGCCGCACGCCGATGCGGAAGCCGCGCGCCTGCGCCAGGAGGTTGCGGCGACACCGGGCGTGTCGCGCGTGGCGGTCAGCGGCGCGCTCCGGCGACGCGCCGAGACCGTGACGGAGCTGGTGCTGGTGGTGGAGTGCAGCGGGCAGCCGCGTGACGTCGCGGCGCGGCTGGCAGCGCTGCGCGGCGTGCAGCGGGTGGTGGGCGGCGGCACGCGCACCGTCACCCTGCACCTCGCCGACAGCACGGCGGCCACGCTGCACTGCGTGCACCCGGCACAGTTCGCGCTGGCCCTGCTGCGCACTACCGGCAGCGATGCCCATGTGCGCGCCGTGCTGCAGCGCCTGGCGGACCGTCGGTTCCGCATCGCGGACGACGAGCTGCGCGACGCCGGCGGTGCGCTGCTCCCCGTGCCCGATGAAGCGGCGGTGTATGCGCTTGCCGGCCTGCCCTGCATCGCCCCCGAACTGCGGGAGCACATGGGTGAGATCGCCGCCGGCGAGGCCAACGCGCTGCCGGCGCTGCTGCAGGGCAGCGACCTGCAGGGGGTGCTGCACTGCCACAGCCTGTACTCTGACGGCGGCTTCGGCATCCACGACCTTGCCCAGGCGGCGATGGCGCGCGGCTGGCGCTACCTCGGCATCAGCGACCATTCACGATCGGCGCTGAATGCCCATGGGATGACCGCCGATGCCGTGCAGCAGCAGCACGAGGAGATCGACGCCGTGAACGCCGCACTCGACGGACGGTTCCGGGTGCTCAAGGGGGTGGAGGCCGACATCCTGCCCTGCGGCACGGTGGATTTCGGCGCACCCCTGCTGGACCGGTTCGAGTACGTGATCGCCTCGGTGCACACACGGTTCGGGCTGAGCGAGACGCAGATGACGGACCGCGTGCTCAAGGCCATGACCGACCCGCACGTGACCATCATCGGGCACCCGACCGGTCGGCTCCTGCTGACGCGGGAACCGTTCGCGATCGACCTCGACGCCGTGCTGGCCGAGGCGGCGCGGCTGGGTGTTGCCGTGGAGCTGAACGCGGACCCGCACCGGCTGGACCTCGACTGGCGCTGGTGCCGGAAGGCGCGTGACGCCGGCGTGGCGGTGGAGATCGGGCCTGACGCACACTCGATCGCGGGGCTGGACCACGTCGGGCTTGGCGTGTCGATGGCCCGCAAAGCGTGGCTGTCGGCGCCGGACGTGCTGAACACCCGCGGCGCGGACGAGGTGCTGGCGTTCGCCCGCCGCCGCCGCGTGGCGCTCACCGCCGCATGAGCCCCGCCCGAAAGGCTGCGGTGTCGACGAAGGCCACGCCGGGGGTGTCGCGGCCGGGCAAGGCGGCGCACGCTGCGCCGAAACCGGCGCGGCGGATCGTGCTCCGCACACGGTTCCCGCAGCGCAGGGGCGCCGCGCTCAGGTCGCACGCAGCCGCCGTGTACGCGGAGCTGGCGCGCCTGTATCCCGCGGCGCATTGCGAACTGGATTTCCGCAACGCGTACGAGCTGACCGTGGCCACGATCCTGAGCGCACAGTGCACCGACAAGCGCGTGAACATGGTGACACCGGCGCTGTTCGCCGCCTGCCCCGATGCCGCGACGCTCGCCACGGCGGTGCCCGGGCAGGTCGAGACACTCGTGAAATCGACCGGCTTCTTCCGTGCGAAGACGAAGAGCCTGCTTGGCATGGCGGCGCGCGTGGTGGAGCGGCACGGCGGCGAGATCCCGCACACGATGGCCGAACTCGTGGTGCTGCCCGGGGTGGGCCGGAAGACGGCCAATGTGGTGCTGGGCAACGCCTTCGGGATCAACGATGGGGTGGTGGTGGATACCCATGTCGGCCGTCTCGCCAGCCGGCTCGGGCTGACGAAGGCCACTGACCCGGTGAAGGTGGAACAGGCCCTGATGCCCCTCTTTCCCCGCGAGAACTGGGCGATGCTGTCCCACCTGCTGATCTGGCACGGCCGCCAGGTGTGCGATGCCCGTGCGCCGCGCTGCGGTGCCTGCACGTTGCGGCCGGTCTGTCCGTCGGCGCCGCTGGATCAGTAGGGCGGGCGGGTCCCCTGGCCCGGCAAAGCTGGTAGATTCGGGGCTGCGCGACGCCGGGCTTGCCGCCCGCGGATGCCATCACAACGGATACCGGAGACACCGTGGCCAAGATCGTCACGTTCGAAACCAACAAGGGCACCATCACGGCGGAGCTGTTCGAGGGCGAGGCACCGATCGCCGCCGCCAATTTCGAGAAGCTCGCCAACGAGAAGTTCTACGACGGCGTGAAGTTCCACCGCGTGATCCCCGACTTCGTCGTGCAGGGCGGCGACCCGAAGTCGCGCGACCTCCCGAACGGCCATCCGCAGGTGGGCACCGGTGGACCCGGCTACACGATCAAGTGCGAGACGGCCGGCAATCCCCACAAGCACAAGCCGGGCGCCCTCTCGATGGCGCATGCCGGCAAGGACACCGGCGGCAGTCAGTTCTTCATCGTGCTGAACGAGCGCAACACGCAGCACCTGAACGGCGTGCACACGGTGTTCGGGCAGGTGACGGCAGGGATGGACGTGGTGAACAAGATCGTCGGCAACGATGTGATGAACACGGTCCGGGTGGCCTGATTCGTCGCGTGTGACCGCGCGGGCAGGGTGCCTGCGCGGCTGACTCTTTTCAGGACCTTTCGATGAGCTCGTCCCATTCAGCGGGAGAAAGTGATCGTTCGGCCGCATTCACCGGACTCGGCCTTGGCGCCATCCTGGTGGCCGCCATCCTGTTCGCGGTCGTGAAGGTCACGAACAACAGCGCCGCGCACGCCGAGGGCGGCGCGAAGGAAGCGGCCGAGTCGACGAAGTAGCGTGACGATTTCGCCCCGGGTTCCCGGCGCCGGCGGCGCCATGCGGCCAGTCCGCAACGTTGCGAACCCGGGGTGCGTACCCATGGCAACCCAGACCCGGTGCCATGGCCAGCCAGCCGCTCTCGCTCGTGACTTTCGATTCCCCCGCCGTGCCGCGTGTGCGGCGGGGCGTCGTGGCGCGTAAGTCGATCCGGGCGAGCACCGGGGGTGCCGAGAGCGCGAAGGCCGCCGAGGCGCTGGTCCGCGCGCGGGAAGAGGAGCGTGGGTTCGTGCTGGCCGCGCAGGAGGGAGATACGGGGGCCTTCGCCCAGCTCGTGCGCCGCCACCAGCAGCGGGCCTACGCCGTGGCCCGCGCCGTGCTCCTGTCGCACGAGGATGCCGAGGACGCCGTGCAGGAGGGGTTCCTGCACGCGCACCGGGCGCTGGCACGATTCCGGCCGGACCAGCCCTTCGGCGCCTGGCTGCACCGGATCATCAGCAATGCGGCGCTGGACCTGGCGCGGCGCCGGAAGGTGCGCGACACGGACGAGCTGGTCGACACTCACGCGAGTCCCTTCCGCGATCCTGCTGAAGCGGATGAACTGCACGATCGTCTGCGGAGTGCGCTGACCCAGCTGCCCGACCGGCAGCGGTCGGTGCTGGTCCTGCACGACGTGGAGGGGTACAAGCACGCCGAGATCGGCGCGATGCTCGGAATTCCCGAGGGCACCGCCCGCTCCGACCTGCACCATGCCAGGGCGGCCATGCGCACCATCCTGGGCGCGCTCCGTCGCCTGGCCTGAGACACACCATGGACACTGAAGATTTCGACCGCGATCCCGCAGTGACACTGCAGCTTCGATCGTTGATGCGTCCCCCGGCAGACCCGGCGTACTGGGACGGGCTCGAGGCACGGATCATGGCACAGGTGCTCGCCGACGAGAAGCCGGTGGCCCGGGCGCGGCGCACCTCGGGTGCGTTCGCGGTGATCGGGGGCTGGTGGGAGCCGTTCGCACAGTGGCGCCGGATCGGCGGCATGGCCGCGGCGGCCGCGCTGTTGCTGACGGTCTGGGGGTTGTGGAAGACCTCCAGCGACGAGCGCCGGCTGGCGGACGAGGCGGCGGTGGAGGCCCTCTCGATCCCGCTGGATTCCACCGGCCGGCCGCTGAGCGACGCGCCGCGCGAAAAGACCGTGCCTGACCTGTTCCGCTACTGAGCCGGATGTCGAATACGATCCAGCGCACCAAGGCGCAGGCGATCTTCTTCCTGCTCGGTGCGGTGCTGGTGGGCGGCGCGCTTGGCTTCACGGCCAACCGGGCCATCGAGCACCGTCCGGGGGTGCCGAAGAACCAGCGTGGCTCCCGGGACGAGCTGGCGCGCCGGCTGGCGCTGGATGCCTCGCAGCGGGTGATGATGGACTCGGTGCTGGATGCCCGGAACGAGACGATGAAGGCGCTGCTGGCCCCGATCCAGCCCCGCCTGGACTCGGTGCGCCTGGCGGCCCGGGCGGTGATCCGTTCCCGGCTGACCGCGGACCAGCAGCGGCGCCTCGACGCGGTGCTGCTGGAGGCGAGCAAGGACGACAGTTCGCAGAGCGCGAAGCGCTGAGGTTCAGCGGACCCGTCCATGACCACTACCCCGGCCGGACGACCCGAATAGCTTCCAGCGATTCGGCAGTTTCGGAGAGTGCTTGACGCCGCCTGGTCCGGTTCGAGGGCGGCGTTGCCTGTTGGGGCGGTGTGCTGCGTCCGCAGCACCACGCCATTTCCGTCTCGCTGCGTCCCGCCCTGCGGTGCGCGGCACATCGCATGACTGATCCGCAAATTCCGCCTTCGGAGCCGCCAGAGCCGGACAGGTCGGGCTCCCCTGCCGACCCGGTGCCGCCTGCCGGTCCCGCCCCGATCGCCGGCGCAGCGGCTGCGCCGCCGGCGCCGCAGCCCGGGCTCACGATGACGACGGGGTCCCATCCCGCGTTCGTGGCCGACAGCAACCACCACCACGTCGGTGACCCGGCCACGGGCAAGAAGCTGGCGCTGCTGACGCTGACCGCGCTCGGCGTGGTGTACGGCGACATCGGCACCAGCCCGCTCTACGCGCTCAAGGAGTGCTTCAACGGGCCGCACGGCGTGGAGCCGACGCCGGAGAACGTCATCGGCGTGCTGTCGCTGATCGTCTGGTCGCTGATCAGCGTCGTGACGGTGAAGTACGTCGGCTTCATCCTGCGCGCCGACAACCGCGGTGAGGGCGGGACGCTCGCGCTGCTCGCGCTGCTGCTGCAGAAGGTAGGCGGGGTTGCGATCAGCGAGAGCAAGAAGAAGCGTGTGGTGGTGCTGGCGCTCTTCGGTGCGGCGTTGATGTACGGCGATGGCATCATCACACCGGCGATGTCGGTGCTGTCCGCGGTGGAGGGTCTCGAGGTGATCGCGCCGGCCCTCAACCGGTACATCGTGCCTGTCACCCTGGCGCTCCTCGTCGCGTTCTTCGGTGCGCAGCGTTTCGGCACGGACCGCGTGGGCAAGGCCTTCGGGCCGCTCATGCTGCTCTGGTTCACGGGGATTGCGGCACTGGGCGTTCCGCACATCCTCGCCCAGCCGGCGGTGCTGACCGCGATTGCGCCGTGGCACGCCGTGCGTTTCTTCATGTCGCATGGCTGGCATGGCTTCGTGCTGCTCGGCGCCGTCGTGCTCTCGGTCACCGGCGCGGAGGCGCTGTATGCCGACATGGGCCACTTCGGGAAGCGCCCGATCCGCCTCGCCTGGCTGCTGCTGGTCTTTCCCTGCCTCCTGCTCAACTATTTCGGCCAGGGCGCGGCGCTCATCAGCCATGCCGCGGCACGCGCGAACCCGTTCTACTTCCTCGCGCCCGGCATGCTGCAGATCCCGCTGCTCATCCTGGCCACGATGGCCGCGATCATCGCCAGCCAGGCCATGGTCTCCGGTGCCTTCTCGCTCACGCAACAGAGCGTGCAGCTCGGCTACACGCCACGTGTCACGATCATCCACACCTCCTCGACGCAGTCGGGGCAGATCTACATCCCGGAGATCAACACCCTGATCGCCTTCGGCACGATGCTGGTCGTGCTTGGGTTCCGGTCGTCCAGTGCGCTCGGTGCAGCCTACGGCATCGCCGTCACAGGCACGATGACGATCACGTCGCTGCTGTTCTACGAACTGTGCACGACGCGCTGGAACTGGCCACGCTGGCGTGCGCTGGCTGTGACCGGCGTCTTCCTGACGGTTGACGCCGCGTTCCTCGGCTCCAACGTGCTCAAGGTGCTGCAGGGCGGCTGGGTGCCGCTGATGGTGGGTGCCGGGATCTTCACGCTGATGAGCACGTGGAAGCGCGGTCGCGAGGCGCTCGGACAGTTGCTGCGGCGCAGCACGCTGCCCACCGAGCTGTTCCTCTCGGACATCAAGCGCAAGGAGCCCACGCGGGTGACCGGCACGGCGGTCTTCATGACATCCGACGCCGACGGCATTCCGCCGGTGCTCCTGCACCACCTCAAGCACAACAAGGTCTTGCACGAGCAGGTCGTCC
Organism: Gemmatimonadaceae bacterium; assembly: GCA_020851035.1. Taxonomy (NCBI): domain Bacteria; kingdom Pseudomonadati; phylum Gemmatimonadota; class Gemmatimonadia; order Gemmatimonadales; family Gemmatimonadaceae; species Gemmatimonadaceae bacterium. The sequence goes on from JADZDM010000022.1 coordinate 34,109, forward strand.
TGCTGAGCGTGGTCTCGAAGCCGGTGCCGTACATCGACGGGGCACGGCGCGTGTCGGTGACGTCGCTCGGCGCCGGCTTCTGGCGCGTGACGGCCGCGTACGGCTTCATGCAGACGCCCGAGATGCGCGACATCATGGCGAGCGCCCGCAGTTGCGGGCTCGTCTGCTCGAGCGGCTCGACGAGCTACTTCCTCGGCCGCGAGCAGCTTCTGCCGAACGGCCCGTCGCGCATGGCCACCTGGCGGAAGAAGCTGTTCATCCTGATGATGCGGAACGCCCGGTCCGCCACCGCGTTCTTCGGCATCCCGCCCGGCCGCGTCGTGGAACTCGGGACGCAGATCGAACTCTGAGTGAGTGCAGGGCAGCGCGCGCAGCGGCCGGCCGCCGCGCGCGCTGCCCATCGGTGCAAACTTATCCGCCGTCCCGTCACCCCTCATTCCTGAGGCTTCCGATGCGTGTGCTGTTGCTGTCCCTCACGGTGCTTGGCACCGCCGCCTGCAGCGCGTCCGGCGCCACGGCGCAGTCGGGCCCGAGCGCCTCGATCGACACCACGCCGAGCCGCCTGGTGCCGGCACGTGCCACCGCGCTCGACGGCCGCCTGCGGGTGCCCGCTGGCTTCGCGGTGACGAAGTTCGCCACCGTCAACGGCGCACGCGCGCTGGCGCTGGCACCGGACGGGAGCGTGTACGTCAGCATCCCGAACCGTGGCACCATCATGCGCGTCGTGGACCGCAATGCCGATGGCGTCGCCGATTCCACGTCGGTGGTGCTGACCGGCCTCGACCGGCCGCATGGCATGGCGTTCCACAAGGGGAAGTTCTACGTGGCCAACACCGGCGGCGTGGTGCGCTTCGCGCTGACGGCCGCCGGCGTGCCGAGCGGCGCCCCGGAGCAGCTCAACCGCTACGACGGCGGGAAGGGGCACATCACCCGCACGATCGTCTTCGGCGCCGACGGCCGCATGTACGTCTCGATCGGCAGCAGCTGCAACCTCTGCGTCGAGTCGGCACCGGAGCGCGCAACGGTGATGCAGTACGACGAGAACGGGCAGAACGGGCGCATCTACAGCAGCGGCCTGCGCAACGCGGTGGGCGTGGCCGTGCACCCCGTCACGAAGCAGCTCTGGGTGACGCAGCACGAGCGCGACAACCTCGCCCCGGACCACCAGGACCTGCCGACCGAGGAGCTGAACCTGCTGCAGGACGGGAAGGACTACGGCTGGCCGTACTGCCATGGACCGCGGATCCCGAACCCGGAATACAACGACCAGGCGCGCTGTGACCGCACCGAGGCACCGGCGCTCCGCATGCAGGCGCACTCGGCCCCCCTCGGCATCGTCTTCCTGGACCGGGCGACGGCCTTCCCGGCAGACTACCGCGGCGACGCACTGGTGGCGTTCCACGGCAGCTGGAACCGCGACACGCCGACCGGGGCCAAGGTGGTCCGCGTCCGCATCCGCAACGGCCGCCCGGTGAGCTACGAGGACTTCATCACCGGCTGGCAGAACGACGCCGGTGCGCGCTGGGGGCGACCGGTGGACTTCGCGGTGCTCCGCGACGGGTCCGTGCTCGTCAGCGATGACGCCGGCAACTCGATCTATCGCGTGACTGGGAGCCGGTAGCGGCAACAGCGAACGGCTTTGACGCAAAGGCGCAAAGGGCGCGAAGGACGCAAAGAACTGCATGGTGATCGGGGCCCCGGTGCGCGGAGTGAATCTCCAGGCGCATCGGGGCCCCGATTTTTTTGGAAAGAGCAACAGCAACAGCAACAGCAACAGCAACAGCAACAGCAACAGCAACTGCCGCGCATTTGCC